>NZ_CP032147.1:4027500-4062769 GCF_003547075.1 Halomonas sp. JS92-SW72 | reverse complement strand
GCCCTTGGAGTTGGCGTGCCAGATCTCGACCTTGGCGCCGGCGATCGGGGTGCCGTCGACGTCACGCACCTGGCCGGTCAGCCACATGGTCTCGCCGTCCTGGTCCTTCCCGTCGTCCATGCGCGCGAAGCCCTCGGCTTCCGGGGCGCCAGCGACATACAGCGGGCCCTCGATGGTGCGCGGGGTGCCGCCGACGCGCTTGGCCTCGGCGTCGATGGCGTCCTGGCGCATGTCCAGGTAGTGGTCGAAGCCCAGGCCCGGCGAGAGCAGGCCGAACTGGGTCTGGCCGCCCAGGGCGTTGAAGCGTCAGGGCTGTCAGCGGTAGCGCAAAGTAGAGCATGGTGACGCTGAATACCGGCAGCGCATCGTGGTGAGTGGCGGCCAGGATCAGATAGAGGGTATAGGCCAGATAATAGGCAAACAGCACGCCCCCCTCCCAGCGGCTGATCACCCCGCCAGTGAAGCAGATCGGCAGGCAGGCCACGGCCACCGCAATCATGACCGGGATATCGAAGCCCACCATCGCAACAGGAACGGCAATGCCGGTGGGGGCCAGCAACCCGGTCAGGCCCAGCACGCCGAGGATGTTGAACACGTTGCTTCCCACCACGGGGGAACTTGAACTTGGCACGACGGAGGGCCTCCTCCGCCACCGCAGCGTGCGTGTCCTTGCAGCGGATGGACAGCAGGATCTGACCGATGCCCACGCGCGCGCACACACCAAATGGCTTGCCGAACGCACCGCGCATGCCTGTCTGCAGCCTGTCTGCGCCGGCGCACGAAAGCATCTTGTTGATGCGCAGCACGTGGAAGGGGTGCACACGGACGCGCAGGTGGAAGGCGTCCTTGCCCGCGTTCTTCACCATGTACTTGTTGGCCGCGATGCGGGCCGCTTCCAGCGCCTCGGACGAGATGTTCTCTTCCTGCTGGGCATGTTCCTGGACTGGACCGGCATCGTGCTGCTGAGCTTCCCGATCATGCTGCCGATCGTCCAGCAGCTGGGCATCGACGTGCTGTGGTTCGTGGTGATGGTGGCGGTGGTGCTGCAGACCTCCTTCCTCACCCCGCCGTTCGGCTATGCGCTCTTCTACATGAAGGGGGTGGCGCCCAAGGGGGTGGAGATCATCGATCTCTACAAGGCGGTGCTGCCCTTCGTGGCGCTGATCCTGCTGGCCTGCGTGCTGATGGCCTTCTTCCCGGTGCTGATCACCGGCCTGCCCTCGGCGCTGCTCGGCTACTGAACCGCTGAGTACGGAGCCGCCCCAGCGTTACTGGCGGGCTTTTCTCCAGCGGCGGTGCTTGGCGACAAGGGGTATGATTCCACCGCTTTGAGGGACATCATTCGAGCGGTGGGCGCCGAGCCGGTGATTCCGCCGAGAAAGAATCGCTTGGAATGCCCCGAGATAGATTGGCACTGTTACAAGGATCGCAACCTGGTAGAAAGGTTCTTCCAGAAAATCAAGCAGTTCAGGCGGCTGGCAACACGCTATGAGCGACTGGCGAGAAACTACCAGTCGCTACTCAACCTTGTATCCGCCGTCATATGGCTGGCCTAATTGTTAACGCTCCCTAGTCGCAGATCGCGATGGGGGCGACTCGCGTGCGCAACGCCGTTGCGCTATGCGCGCTCGCGGTGCTGGTGCTCCAGCTGGGCGCTGCCTCCGCACGGACCCTGAAGGGTGTGAGCAAGGAGTACGTTGCCAAGCATGACAAGCACCACGGCGACATCTGCCAGTTCAAGGCTGACAAGGAGTACACCACCGCCGACTTTGCCCACGCCTTCTCCATCCAGTGGAAGCTGGTGCTGGAGCTGAACAAGGACTGGTGCAAGGACCGCCACATCAGCCACGTGCCCAAGGGCTCCCTGTGGTACCTGCCCTGCAGCGCCCACCACGCCCACATCGCCAAGTGGCACTGGAAGGCGTGCCGCTGCTGGGCTACATCATCAGCACCCTGGCCTTCATGGTCAGCGCCCTGGCGCTGTTGCTGGGCGTGGACCACTGGCGCAAGTGGGCCCTCAATCTCGGGGTGAGCTTCACCCTGGTGCCCCTCGTCTACGTGATCTTCCGTTACGGCCTGCGGGTCTGGCTGCCCTGAACGATCTGGAGTGACCCATGGCGGACTTCTTTCTTCAAGCGCTCGGCCAGGTCAGCAGCCCCTCGGTGCTGCTGCTGATCCTGGTCGGCGTGCTCTTCGGCATCATCGGCGGAAGCATCCCCGGCTTCACCGTCACCATGGCCATCCTGGTGGTCTTCCCCTTCACCTTCGCCATGGACCCGGTTGTAACTATTCAGCACCGGTTGGCTGAGTCGGGGCTTCTTGCTGCATGAAGGCTGGCACCTCCCCCGCAAACAGTTGCTCCAGTGCGGTATGCGCCGCTACCCCTTGCTTGACGGCGGTCGAGAGAAAGCTACGCATGCGGCAGAAGATCTCAGCACCCTCCCAGGAGCGGAAACAGCCCGAGATTTTCTGCTGGACCTTGGTCATTCGCAGATCGCGTTCCCCCTGGTTGTTGGTGAAGGGAGCGGCAGGGTCGTCGAGGAAGCGCAACACGTCGTCCTCGTACGCCTGGAGGCGTTCCAGGAGGTTGCGCGACTTGGTGCGCTTGGCCCGGCCTCGCGTTCCAGGTGGCGGTTTCACCGGCGGGCGGGGCGCCGCTCGCCTTTGGCGCGCGAGCGGCGCTGGCGATTGGGATCCTGGGACGGTGGCTGGCTGCTGTTGCGGCTACTGGTGGCCAGGCGGTCGGCCATGAGCTTGACCAGCAACATCAGCACATCGATGGCCGCACGCAGCGACGGAGAGACCGTCTGGTCTTCCTTGAGCTGCTGTCGGACCCGCTCCAGAGCCTCGTCGACGTTGATATCGCTGATGGTCATGTCACCGCATAGATATGCCGAAGGATTAGGCACACTATGCCAGAAAAATCAGGTGGTTGGCGACAGGCTATCCGCAACCACCTGAATAGTTACGAATTCCGGAGTGGCCAGAAGTTGCCTCACCGGGCCGCCTCCGCCCCTGGCGAGTCCGTGCCTTCCACCATGGAGGTGCCCTTGCGGGTGTTCTGGAACAGGGTCTCCTCGAACAGAATGGCGCCCGAGATGTACTGGCCCAGGCCGGGGGTGGTCACCAGCAGCTCACGGTAAGCCTGGCGGTTCTCCACGGTGTTCTCCAGGCCGATGGACTCCAGGCGCTTGCCGCAGGTGGCGTTGGACTCGTCCATGGCCAGGATGCCCTTGCCAGTGGAGGCGATCTTGTTCGCGGTAGCCACCAGCTCCTCAGCATACTGGCCGTTGTACGCGGCAGCCTGCACGCGGACGCTGCGGCGAGCCGGGCGAGCGGCGCCGGTCTTGGCGGCCGTGGCCTGCTGGAAGCTGACGGCGGCCTGCATCCTGCTCCTGTTGCTCCCTGATCAAAGCCGGCGGCCGTCGTCGAGCAGCAGGCGGTCGCCCGGGGCAACGTCGTCGATCAGCTGCTGGTAGTCGCAGCCCACCCGGGTGGCGTCACCGGCGTTGCCGTCGAGGGCCATGTCGAGCACGAAGGGGGCGCCCTCGGCGAGCTCGACGGCGCCCTCGGCGAAGCGGGCGATGCGGATCTTGGGCCCCTGGAGATCGCCGAGGGCGGCGACACTGCGGCCCAGGCGGTCGGCGATCTCGCGCACCCGGGTCAGGCGCTGGCGGTGGTCGTCGGGGGCGCCGTGGGAGAAGTTGAGGCGCACCACGTCGACGCCGGCCGCGATCATGGCCTCCAGCACGC
This sequence comes from Halomonas sp. JS92-SW72, assembly GCF_003547075.1. NCBI lineage: Bacteria > Pseudomonadati > Pseudomonadota > Gammaproteobacteria > Oceanospirillales > Halomonadaceae > Halomonas > Halomonas sp. JS92-SW72. The sequence goes on along the minus strand of NZ_CP032147.1, from coordinate 4,059,016 downwards.
CCTCGCGGTCGCTGGCCGGGCCCAGGGTGGCAACGATCTTGGTGCGGCGGATGGGGCAGCAGCGGCAGGGTGGGCATCAGCTCACCGTACTGCCAGCGATCCTGCAGGACCGTGGCGTGCCACTCCAGACCGATCGTGATCACGACGCCCACCGCCACGAAGCCGGCGATCGCCTTGGCGTCAGGGCAGCGCAGCCAGTCGCGCCGTCGCCGCACCCCCGCCACGACCCAGAAGGCCACCAGGGCGATGAGCACGTCGCCCAGGGTCGCCCGGGTGCAGAAGAGCACGGCGTCCCAGTGCGCCATGGCCGGCATCTCAGCGAAGAGGGGGACCTGCAGGAACTCCCAGGGGAAGTTGAGCAGCAAGGCGAACAGCACCACGTTGAATTCCGGAGTGGCCAGAAGTTGCCTCACCGGGCCGCCTCCGCCCCTGGCGAGTCCGTGCCTCGCTTGATGATGCGCTTCTGCATGCCGATCAGCTTGGCGTCGCCGATCTCCACGCCGAGATCGCCGCGGGCCACCATCACCGCCTCGCTGGCCTCGATGATGCCGTCCAGGGTCGCCTCGTCGGCCACGGCCTCGGCGCGCTCCAGCTTGGCCACCAGACCGATCTCGCGCCCGGCCTCGCCGAGCAGCGCCCGGGCCTCGGCCATGTCGGCGGCGCTGCGCGGAAACGACACCGCCAGGTAGTCGACGCCGATCGCCACGGCGGTGGCGAGGTCGGCGCGGTCCTTGTCGGTGAGCGCCGGGGCCGAGAGGCCGCCGCCCTGCTTGTTGATGCCCTTGTTGTTGGAGAGCTTGCCGCCCACCACCACGGTGGTGTGGACCTCGCGCCCCTACCCAGCCCAGCGCCAGGCGCGACTTGTTCCAGAAGTCCAGGGTCAGCTGGGCCAGCATCACCATCACCACCGGCACCACCGCCTGTCCCATGCCATGGATCCAGGCCACGTCGCGGTAGCGGCTGAAGACCCCGAGCAGCAGGATCATGGCCAGGATCATGGGCACGATCACCGCAGCGACGGCGATGATGCAGCCGGCCAGGCCGGCGACGCGGTAGCCGATATAGCCCGGCATCTTGGTGGCGATGGGGCCGGGCAGGGTGTTGCCGATGGCCAGCACATCGGCGAACTCCTCGTCCGTCATCCAGGCGTGGCGCTTGACCACCTCCTGCTGCACCAGGGGTATCATGGCCGGACCACCGCCGAAGCCGAGCAGGCCGATGCGGGTGAAGGACCAGAAGAGGGCGCAGGCCAAGCGACCAGAGTTATTTACCAAGCGGGTAATCAATCACACGGGACCCGACACTTAGTAATGAAGAGCTGATCAGGCGCATTGAAAATGAGTTTGGCTCAGTACCTCGGTTTATGGCAGGCAGCGAATACAGTGAATTCCTTGTAGAGAACGAGGCAAGGCTTGCTGAAGCTGCTGAAGATATCGACTTTGATAGTTAATTGCCTTCGGCCATAGGCAGGTTAGTCGGCCTGCCTGTGGCCTACCAAAACTGGGGTAGTGGTATGTTGGCTCTAAACAAAGACCGCGCATTAGCGCTAGCTGTGCTGGTGATCGCCGGCATCATGCTGGCGGAGACGCGCCATATCCGGCCGCCGACCAGCTGGCAGCCCTACGGCTCGGCGCTGTTCCCCCGCATCCTGCTGGTGGTGATCCGCTGAACTTAAGCATATCAATAAGCGGAGGAAAAGAAACTAACCAGGATGCCCTTAGTAACGGCGAGCGAACCGGGCAGAGCCCAACTTGAAAATCTCCAGCCTCCGGCTGGCGAATTGTAGTCTAGAGAAGTGCTCTCTGCCTCAGTCCGGCCCCAAGTCCCCTGGAAAGGGGCGTCAGAGAGGGTGAGAACCCCGTTGGGACCGGTGCCTGTGGCTCCACGAGACGCTTTCGAAGAGTCGGGTTGTTTGGGAATGCAGCCCAAAGCAGGTGGTAAATCCCATCTAAGGCTAAATACAGACGGGAGACCGATAGCGAACAAGTACCGCGAGGGAAAGATGAAAAGAACTTTGAAAAGAGAGTTAAAAAGTGCTTGAAATTGTTGAGAGGGAAGCGATTGGATCCTACGGGTGCGCCCAGGGACGTCCTCGCTCAGGCTGCCGAACAGGAAGCCCTTGTAGCTCTCGAAGCGCGGCACGCGCTTGAGGTCATGGGAGCCCTCCTGCTTGAAGCTGTCCGGGTAGGCACCCACCTTCTCGTTCTTGGCCTTGAGCAGCTTGCCGTCGTTCTTGAAGGTCCAGCCGTGGAAGGGGCAGGTGAAGGTGCCCTTGTTGCCGCGCTTGCGGCGGCACAGGGTGGCGCCGCGGTGGGCACAGGCGTTGATCAGGGCGTGCAGCTCGCCTGCCTTGTCGCGGGTGATGACCACCGGCTGACGGCCCATGGTCACGGTCATGTAGTCGCCCGGCTCGGCAATCTGGCTCTCGTGGGCCAGGAACAGCCAATTGCCTTCGAAGACGTGCTTCATCTCGAGTTCGAAGAAGGCCGGGTCGGTGAACATGCTGCGGTGGCAGGGCGGCATCTCGGTAGGCCGGGCGAAGGTAGCTGGCCAGCAGCTGATCGCCACAGAACACGAACAGCGGCAGAAAGATGTAGTGGTTGTAGTAGCCGTTGAAGTGCCGCCCGAGCTGCTGGCCGTGCACCCGGTCGTCGGTGGCATCGAAGTCGAGGTAGAGCGGCTTCTTGGGTGGCCGCCGGAACGAGCGGATCAACTGCTCGATCATTTCCTCGTGGATGGTGACCGCCCAGTCCCGATCGGCTTGCTGCTCGAAGCGACACAGCGTGGACTGGCTGGCCAGCACGCCGTCGGTATCGACGGCGGTCTGCAGGGCGATGTCGTGACGCAGCGCCTGGTGGTCGTTGAGATCCTCGTAGCCCAGCGCCAGGCCAAGCACGCGCTGCCGAACCAGGGTTTCGGTGCGATGCAGGCAGCGTTGAGGATCGCGTGGGGTCTCCCCATGTGAGAGTAGGTCATCGTCAGGCACTTATAGAGAAAAGCCCCGATCATCGCGAGATGGTCGGGGCTTTTCGCATGGCGGCAGCGTGGCGAGCCAGGGCTCTCCCCATGGAGAGTATCGGGACGCCGACCGGGTACATCGTCAGGCACCTTTTCAGAAACCCCAGCCGTATGGCTGGGGTTTCGTCGTTCTGGGGGTCTCCCCTGGATCCCGTCTGTCGGGAACAGGCGGAAACCGCGTCAGCGGGACCGAAGGGCGAGACTCAGGATGAGGCGAGTCGAGTATCGGGACGCCGACCGCCGGGTGGCCGGCGCCCGGAGCGCCGGCCCCCGGAGCCCGGCGCCCGGAGCGCCGGCCGGATCATCGTCAGGGAGTTAAGCTCAAGTCTTGTGTATGGAGGGAAGTCGAGAGGGTGACGTATCCTGCTGATTGGTGTGTACAAAGGGCAGGGACGTAATCAACGCAAGCTGATGACTTGCGCTTACTAGGCATTCCTCGTTGAAGATTAATAATTGCAATAATCTATCCCCATCACGATGCAGTTTCAAAGATTACCCGGGCCTCTCGGCCAAGGCTAGGCTCGTTGAATGCATCAGTGTAGCGCGCGTGCGGCCCAGAACATCTAAGGGCATCACAGACCTGTTATTGCCTCATGCTTCCATTGGCTAGTCGCCAATAGTCCCTCTAAGAAGTCCGCCGGCTGGCGAACCAACCGTGACTATTTAGCAGGCTGAGGTCTCGTTCGTTACCGGAATCAACCTGACAAGGCAACCCACCAACTAAGAACGGCCATGCACCACCACCCATAGAATCAAGAAAGAGCTCTCAATCTGTCAATCCTCACTATGTCTGGACCTGGTAAGTTTTCCCGTGTTGGGTCAAATTAAGCCGCACGCCACGGTCCTGCAGGATCGCTGGCAGTACGGTGAGCTGATGCCCACCCTGCCGCTGCTGGGGACGGGGCTGGCCCCGCTGCTGCAGTGGCTGCTGTTGCCGCCGCTGATCGTCTGGCTGGCGCGTCGCCAGCTGCTGGGCGTGATCTATCTCCAGCAGGTTGACCCTGCCACCGCCGCTTCCTCCGACTCGGCACGAGAGGAACGACCATGATGAGCATTGAGGTTGCTGAACGGACGCCAGAGCGGGTGCCGCAGGTGAGGGGGACGCGAGAACCACCCGCCTCAGGCCAGGTGCCGGCCAGGCGACGTCGACCCTGGCGCTGCAGCTGGTGTTTCTCGAGGACTGGCACTGGGCCACGGAGGAACTGCCCGAGCTGCCCTGGACGCCGCGGGTGCCGAGCCACCATGGCACCCCGGTGCTGATCCTGCCGACCGGGCCCGCGGATCGCTTCGAGACCGCGAGCCTGATGTGGAGGGTGAGTCAGGACCTAAGGCAAGGCCGAAAGGCGTAGTCGATGGCAAACAGGTTAATATTCCTGTACTATTTGATATTTGGTACCGAGGGACGGAGCAGGCAGAGATTGGCCGAGAATGGATTTCGGTGGAAACTTTCGACACGGTGAGAGGTAGAAGAAAAACTAACCTTGAGTGAAGAAGTGATACGTCTTTATCTTTGGATAGAGATCAGTTGACTGTCATACTCCCAAGAAAAGCTCGAACTACTGTAAAATATCAAATACCTGTACCGTAAACCGACACAGGTGGGTTAGTAGAGTATACTAAGGGGCGCGAGATAACTCTCTCTAAGGAACTCGGCAAAATGACCCCGTAACTTCGGGAGAAGGGGTGCCAAGTAACTCAAATTGCTTGGTCGCAGTGACCAGGCCCTGGCGACTGTTTATCAAAAACACAGGTCTCCGCAAAGTCGTAAGACAACATATGGGGGCTGACGCCTGCGCTTGGCCCGGTGTGAGGATTAGCCGTACCGGGTTGCCGAGGGCATCGACCGCCGCGTGGATCTTGGTGCTCAATCCCCCACGCGATTTCCCCATGGCTTCGGTGCTCTGAGCCGTTTTTTTGCCGCCCCATGCTGATGAACTTTGACGATACTGCCATCTATCATCAGCTGCTCCATGTCGGGATCATCGGCTAATGTGTCGATAACCTGCTGCCAGACCCCCTTCTTAGACCACCGGTTATAGCGCATGTAGACAGTGTGCCAGCGACCGAAGGCGTCGGGCAGATCACGCCAGGGAGCGCCTGTCCGGGCGATCCACAGGACGGCTTCCACGAACAAGCGATTGTCCTTGGCCGTCACCCCGCGATCTGAAGCTTTGCCGGGGAGCATGTGCTCGATGCGCTCCCATTGGTCATCACGTAGCATTAGCCGAGGCATAGATCACCGAAAAATGCTGATATTCTAAATCAGCCCGATCTCCATCAGCAATTGTTAACGCACCCTAGGTCTAAGTATAAACTGCTTTATACTGTGAAACTGCGAATGGCTCATTAAATCAGTTATAGTTTATTTGATGGTACCTACTACTCGGATACCCGTAGTAAATCTAGAGCTAATACGTGCGTAAATCCCGACTTCTGGAAGGGACGTATTTATTAGATAAAAGGCCGACCGGGCTCTGCCCGACTCGCGGTGAATCATGATAACTTCACGAATCGCATGGCCTTGCGCCGGCGATGTTTCATTCAAATTTCTGCCCTATCAACTGCCTTCGTGCTGGCGACGCATCATTCAAATTTCTGCCCTATCAACTTTCGATGGTAGGATAGAGGCCTACCATGGTGGTGACGGGTGACGGAGAATTAGGGTTCGATTCCGGAGAGGGAGCCTGAGAAACGGCTACCACATCCAAGGAAGGCAGCAGGCGCGCAAATTACCCAATCCTGACACAGGGAGGTAGTGACAATAAATAACAATACTGGGCCTTTTCAGGTCTGGTAATTGGAATGAGTACAATCTAAATAGGTGAGGGTGATCAGCAGCGGCACGTTGACGCCGAAGGCCTGCATCAGCGCCGGGTTCTCGGTGCCGGCGCGCAGGTAGGCGCCGAGCCGGGTGCGCTCGATCATGTACCAGGTGAAGAGGCACACCACGATGGCCGCCACCAGCACGAAGGCGCGGTACTTGGGCAGGAACATGAAGCCGAGCTGGAAGCCGCCCTGCAGGGCCTCGGGGGTCGGGTAGCGGGCCCCGGAGACGCCGAAGAAGTTGACCAGGGTGCCCTCGAAGATCAGCGCCAGGCCGAAGGTCAGCAGCAGGCCGTAGAGGTGGTCCAGGTGGGCGATGCGACGCAGCAGGGTGCGCTCGAGCAGCATGCCGAACAGGCCGACGAAGAGCGGCGCCAGCAGCAGCGCCGCCCAGTAGTTGATGCCCAGGTAGCGCATGCCCAGCAGGGTGGCGAAGGCCCCCAGCATGTACATGGCGCCGTGGGCGAAGTTGACGATCTTCAGCAGGCCGAAGATCACCGCCAGGCCCAGGCTGTCGTTCCACTCGGCCAGGGCGCCGTGGTAGCCGTCCTGACAGCCGCGGAACTCCTCGAGGTCATCCGGGGTGCCCATGCCGGAGACGTTGAAGAAGTCCTCGTACTGGCGGATGCGCACGCGACGGTTCTCGGCGGACTCGCCCTTGGGCGCGAAGCAGTAGATGGTCACCTCGGTCTCGTCGACGCTGATCGGACGCAGCACGCGGATCTGCGTGGAGAACTGGTCCATCAGGTAGACGTTGGGGTAGAGGCAGAGATTGCGGGTCTGGTTGACGATGGAGTCGGCACGCGCCTCGCCGAACTGCGCCTGGATCCACTCGCGGTTCTGGTAGACCGGACGCACCTCGGGGTTGAGCAGGCGGGTCCACAGCAGCATGTGGCCGTTCTCATAGGAGTAGAAGCCGCCCTGGCTCTTCGACCAGCCGTCGGCGTCCACCGCCTTGGTGCCGCCGGCCTCGTAGTTGCGGCGGTCCATGGTGGAGGCGTAGTTCCAGTGCACGGTGCTGACGTGGTAGCCGTCGGCGCCGTTCTCGGTAGCCGTCTGACGGCGACGTCGATGACATTGGTATCGCTGTCGAAGTTCATGTCCCACACCTGGGAGGCGATCAGTGAACGGGGGAGGACTTCTCCCTGGCGTCGAATCAAGAGCTCGAGCAGTGCAAACTCCTTGGCGGTGAGGTCGACCCGCTCGCCGGCTCGAGTGACTCGTCGCCGTAGCAGGTCGAGCTCCAGGTCGGCGGCCCGGAACACTTCTGGCTCACGTGCCTTCCCGCGCCGTAGCAGTGAGCGGACCCTGGCAAGCAGTTCGGAGAAGGCGAACGGCTTGACCAGGTAGTCATCCGCACCGAGCTCGAGCCCCCGCACTCTGTCGTCGACCTCGTCTCGTGCGGTCAAAAACAGTACGGGTACGTCCTGCCCTGCGCGGCGCACCATTTGTAGGATGGTCCAGCCATCCATCCCAGGCAGCATGACGTCAAGCAGCAGCAGGTCATACTCCCCGGTCTGTGCCAAGTGCAGGCCATCCAGGCCATCGCGCGCCAGGTCAACGACGAAGCCGGCTTCTCTAAGGCCTTGCGCCAGATAGTCGCCGGTCTTTGGCTCGTCCTCAACAATCAATAACTCACCTTCGCGGCCCGCACCGTGAGCAATGCCACCATCAAGAAGACCACCGCCATGCAGGTGTGGACCCCCCTGAACAACAAGTTCTTCGAGACCTTCTCGTACCTGCCCCCCATGACCGACGCGGAGATCTCCCGCCAGGTGGACTACGTCGTGTCCAACGGCTGGACCCCCTGCCTCGAGTTCGCGGGTGCTGAGTCTGCCTACACCAGCAACGAGAACTGCGTGCGCATGCAGAACACCACCTGCCTGTACTACGACAACCGCTACTGGACCATGTGGAAGCTGCCCATGTTCGGCTGCACCGACGGCGGCCAGGTGCTGCGCGAGGTGCAGGCGTGCCGCCGCGCCTTCCCCGACGCCTACATCCGCGTGGTGGGCTTTGACCCCGTGCGCCAGGTGCAGGTGACTGGCTTCCTGGTCAACCGCCCCGCCTCCGTGCGCGACTACCAGGGCCCCTCCACCCGCTCCGTGTAAGCGGTCTGCGGCATGATGGCCAGACTGTGCCCCTGACGCCCCTTTACCAGGGCTGACGGCGCACTGCAGCATACATTTTTTGCAGCGGCGGCAGCCCGGAGCCGCCCGCCCTCCTTGGCCCTGGGCAACGCCCTGCCGAGCCCCATCGCCACCAAGATGGCCGGCCAGGTCGGCTACGAGGTGGCCGGTGCAGGGGGCGCCCTGGTGGCCGTGCTGGCCACGGTGGTGCCGTCGCTGCTGCTGATGCTGGGGGCCCTGGGCCTGCTCTATCGCCACCGGGAGTCGCCCCGGGTCAAGCGCATGAGCCAGTGGGTCCGTCCGGTCATTGCCCTGATGATGGGCTGGCTGACCCTCGGCTTCTTCCTGGAGGGCGTCGACGGCGTCGGCCTGCTCCACACCCTGGTGATCGGCATCGCCGCCGCCGTTGCCCTGCTTCGCTTCCGCGCCCACCCCGCCTTCGTGGTGCTGGGGGCGCTCGTCTATGGAGGACTCTTCCTCGGCTGATGACCTCGGCCCCGACCCGAACGACCCGCCCGGTAGACCGGGCCCATAACAAGACCCCAAGCGGGAGCACGCGCTCACTCACCACCGGCTACCCGGTGGCCTACAACCACACCACTAAAATAGAAAAGGTGTTCCATATGACGCGTTCAAAACTGAGCATTACCACTGCTGTTGCAGCTTTTGGTTTAGCTGTCGGGTCCCGTGTGATTGATTACCCGCTTGGTAAATAACTCTGGTCGCTTGGCCTGTCAGAAGAAGGTCAGGCCGACCTGGAACAGCCGCTCCACGTCGCGGATGCGGCGCTTGTCGATCACGAACAGGATCAGGTGGTCGCCGGACTCCACCACCACGTCGTCGTGGGCGATCAACACCTCCTTGCCGCGCACGATGGCGCCGATCGTGGTGCCCCGGGGCAGCTCGATCTCGCCGATGGCGCGGCCCACCACCTTCGACGACTGGGTATCGCCGTGGGCGATCGCCTCGATGGCCTCCGCCGCGCCGCGGCGCAGGGAGTGGACGTTGACGATATCGCCGCGCCGCACGTGGGTCAGCAGGCTGCCGATGGTGGCCTGCTGGGGCGAGATGGCGATGTCGATCTCGCCGCCCTGGACCAGGTCCACGTAGGCGGCGTTGTTGATCAGCGTCAGCACCTTCTTGGCCCCCATGCGCTTGGCCAGCATCGACGACATGATGTTGACCTCGTCGTCGTTGGTCAGCGCGCAGAAGATGTCGCACTCCTCGATGTTCTCCTCCTCCAGCAGCCGCTTGCTGGTGGCGCTGCCGTGCAGCACCACGGTGCGGTCGAGGCGTTCGGAGAGCACCGTGCAGCGCTCCAGGTTGTGCTCGATGATCTTCACCTGGTGGCTGTGCTCCAGGTGCTCGGCGGAATTCCGGAGTGGCCAGAAGTTGCCTCACCGGGCCGCCTCCGCCCCTGGCGAGTCCGTGCCTTCGTCCTGTCACTTCCTCCTTCCCTTAGGCGGCGACTGATGACAGCTCCAAGGCTCCTGGCGGACGTTATCCTTCACATTCTGATCGACGAATCGGTAGTGCTCTTTCTTGAACCGGTTCCACCACCCCTGGCTGATGGTCACGGCGTGTTTCTCGAGAATCTCCTCGATGCAGTCGAGACACAGCCGCGTCGCGTCATAGGCGAAATCCAGCCGGTGCTTTTTGGCGTCGTAGAAGACGCTATCCAGCCCGTACAGCACATCGATGTCGGCCACTGCGGCGCCTATCGCCGCCTCATCGTTGGGCTCGAGCTTCAGGTGCCGGGTTACCAGGTGGATCTCGGATACACCGACACGATGATCGTGATGGCTCATGATGTTACCTCCTTGGTTTGACGACGCGACCCGGCGATCAGCACCACGCCGGCGGCGGCGTAGAAGATCAGGTCGCCGATATCATCATGGGTCAGGCCCAGGCGATGCGCGCGCAGGCGGCCCAGCCACCAGGCGGCGACGATGCCGACCACGTACATCAGGCCGTACCAGTGAATCGCGAACGGGCCGAGTCTGATGGCCACCGGGTCAATCTGGGGACAGGGAAAACGCATGAAAAACCGCTCTACGACGGGCTTCGCAGCGCTTTACCAGTAGGAGCTAATGTGGTCATCTAACGACTTTTGCTCATGGATGACCTCATGCTGACACCATCGCTCATGCACCATTTATCGATTGTTCCCGACTTCCGCCAGGCGTGGAAAGTGCAGCATCAGCTGTCGGATATCCTGTTTCTGACGGTCTGTGCGGTGATCTGTGGTGCCGAGGGTTGGGACGAAATCGAGGATTTTGGCCACGCTAAGCTCGATTTTTTGCGCCAGTACGGCGATTTTGAGGCTGGCGTGCCCAGCCATGACACTCTGGCCAGGGTGATGGCCCTGGTGAATGCCGAGCAGCTGCAAAGCGCATTCGCCGAGTGGATGAAGGCCTGTCACGATGTGACGGAGGGCGCGGTGGTGGCCATCGATGGCAAGACGCTGCGTGGATCGTACTGCCGAGGGAAGGGCAAAGGGGCGATCCACATGGTCAGTGCCTTCAGTGCGGCGAATGGCGTGGTGCTCGGCCAGGTCAAGACGGCCGAAAAGTCCAACGAGATCACAGCGATCCCCGAGTTGCTCAAGCTCCTCAATCTGCAAGGCTGTCTGGTGACGATTGATGCCATGGGGTGCCAGAAGAAGATCGCCACTCAGATCCTGCAGAAGGGTGCCGACTACCTGCTGGTGGAAGGGTGTGGACGCTGTCGCCGCCGACAACTCCACCGTGCACATCGACACCCTGCTGGACGCGCTGAACAACTACGTGAAGGTGCCCGAGCGCAAGACCGACGCGCCCCTGCGCCTGCCCATCTCCGGCATCTACAAGATCAAGGGTGTGGGTGATGTGCTGGCGGGCCGCGTGGAGCAGGGCATCGTCAAGCCCGGCGATGAGGTCATCTTCATGCCCACCCACACCGCCGCCAACAAGTGCGAGGGCAAGGTGTTCACCGTGGAGATGCACCACAAGCGCGTGGACAAGGCCGGCCCCGGCGACAACGTGGGCATGACATCAAGGGCCTGGACAAGGGCAACATGCCCCGCACTGGCGATGTCATGATCCTCAAGTCGGACGCCACCCTGAAGCAGGTGAAGGACTTCACCGCCCAGATCCAGACCCTGGACATCCCCGGCGAGGTCAAGGCGGGCTACTCCCCCATCGGCTTTGTGCGCTGCGGCCGCTCCGCCTGCCGCATCACCGGTATCAACTGGAAGGTGGGCAAGGAGACCGGCGGCAAGAAGCTGGAGGCCCCCCACAGCCTCAAGGCCAACCGCAATCAGAGGCGGCAGCGAGCTCAACAAAGGCTGAAGTACACTTGCAGCTGACTGGCGGCTGCTGCGGACAGCGCTACGCCAGCCTGAAAGGCTTGAAAGGCGAGGAGCTGTGGCGAGTCCAGCTGGCTTAGGCGGCCACCATCTCCTTGCCCTCCTGGCCTGCCTCAGCGGCCGCCTCCTCCTCCTGCTGCCGGCGCAGGGAGTTGAGCGCGACCTGGGCAGCCTTGAGGCCGGACATGTACATAGCGCCAAAGGTGGGGCCCATGCGGGGGCAGCCGTCCAGCTCAGCCACCTCCATACCGCAGATGACCATGCCGGGCACCACCTCGCGGGGCCCATGCGGGGGCAGCCGTCCAGCTCAGCCACCTCCATACCGCAGATGACCATGCCGGGCACCACCTCGCGGGTGCGGTCCACCACAGAGTCCTCGGCGGTGTTCATATCAAGGGCGCCCATGCCCGGCACCTTCTCCACCATGCCCAGGCGCATGAGGCGCTTCACGCCGGCGGCGCCCATGGGGCCGTCGTGGCCGCAGGAGGAGATCATGACCTTGGACTCGATCACATTGGGGTCCATGCACATCTGGGTGTCGTGGTTGAGAGACACCAGCGTCCAGTTGGTCACTGCACCCGCCACGTACTTGCCGTTCTTCTCGTCCTGCTTCACCACCAGGTCCTCGGCGGCGGTGGCGTTGAACAGCTTGATGTTCGCGACCCGGTGGAGACCCTGCACCGGCGCATCGAGGCCACCAAGCTGGCCTACGTGGACGGCTTCGCCCATATCACCGAGCAGGGGGCCATGCGCCCGAGCGTCGAGCAGATGCTCGCCGACGACTACCTCAAGGCCCGCGCCGGGCTGATCGGCTTTGATGCCCTCGACCCGGTCCACGGCAACCCGCTCAGCGGCGGCACCGTGTATCTCGCCACCGCCGACGGCGAGGGCAACATGGTGTCGTTCATCCAGAGCAACTTCAAAGGCTTTGGCTCGGGCATCGTGGTCCCCGGCACCGGCATCAGCCTGCAGAACCGCGGCTGGTCCTTCTCGCTGGACCCCGAGCACCCCAACGCCCTGGCCCCGGGCAAGCGCACCTACCACACCATCATCCCAGGCTTCATCACCAAGGACGGCGAGGCGGTGGGCCCCTTCGGGGTGATGGGCGGCTACATGCAGCCCCAGGGGCACGTGCAGGTGGTGACCAGCATGCTGCAGGACCACCTCAACCCCCAGGCGGCCCTCGACATGCCGCGCTGGAAGTGGACCAAGGGCAGGACCGTGGAGGTGGAGCCCCACTTCCCCGACCACCTCGCCCAGGCGCTGGCCCGGCGCGGCCACCACATCGTCAAGGTGGCCGACACCATCAGCTTCGGCCGCGGCCAGATCATCCTGCGCGACCGCGACACCGGCGTGCTGAGCGGTGGCACCGAACCGCGCACCGACGGCGCCGTGCTGCCCTGGTAGCGATGCCATGGGGTGCCAGAAGAAGATCGCCACTCAGATCCTGCAGAAGGGTGCCGACTACCTGCTGTCGGTGAAGGACAATCAGCCCGCCTTGGCTGACGCCTTCGAAGCCGCATTTCCCATGGCCAAGGTGGCCAGCTTCGAGGGTGACGCCTATGTCACGGATGAGAAGAACCGTGGCCGGCAAGAGACCAGATACCATATTGTCAGCGACGTTACTGAGGAATTTCAAGAGCTTAGCTATGAATGGCCAGGGCTAAAAACGGTAGGTGTGGTGATGAGTTTCCGCCAAGAAGGCGATGGGGTGCCAGAAGCCCCGATGATCCGCTACTACATCAGCTCTGCCGACCTGAGCGCCAAGAAGCTCGCCGAAGCGGCTCGCCAGCATTGGCATGTGGAGAATAAACGCCTGCAAAATTCACCGAGGACAGGCGGCGGAAAACCTCGCCAGGATGCGTCACATCGCCTTGAATTATCTGAAAGGGGAGACTCGTTTCAAAGGCGGCATCCGGCGAAAGCAGAAGAAAGCCGCGCTGGATGAGACCTACCTCGCGGACATTCTCGCGGTGTAGGATTTTTCATGCGTTTTCCCTGACTTCCCGGCTCACCGTAGAAACAGAGCGCCCCAGCTGCTGGGCGATTCGCCTAAAGGACTGGCGAGTGGCGATGCCACGGGAGATCGTCTCCCGCTCAGCAGGGAAAACGCATGAAAAACCGCTCTACGACGGGCTTCGCAGCGCTTTACCAGTAGGAGCTACAATTGGAGGGCAAGTCTGGTGCCAGCAGCCGCGGTAATTCCAGCTCCAATAGCGTATATTTAAGTTGCTGCAGTTAAAAAGCTCGTAGTTGGATTTCGGGTGGGGCCTGCCGGTCCGCCGTTTCGGTGTGCACTGGTAGGGCCCACCTTGTTGCCGGGGACGGGCTCCTGGGCTTCACTGTCCGGGACTCGGAGTCGGCGCTGTTACTTTGAGTAAATTAGAGTGTTCAAAGCAGGCCTACGCTCTGAATACATTAGCATGGAATAACACGATAGGACTCTGGCCTATCACCTTGTTGCCGGGGACGGGCTCCTGGGCTTCACTGTCCGGGACTCGGAGTCGGCGCTGTTACTTTGAGTAAATTAGAGTGTTCAAAGCAGGCCTACGCTCTGAATACATTAGCATGGAATAACACGATAGGACTCTGGCCTATCCTGTTGGTCTGTAGGACCGGAGTAATGATTAAGAGGGACAGTCGGGGGCATTCGTATTTCATTGTCAGAGGTGAAATTCTTGGATTTATGAAAGACGAACTACTGCGAAAGCATTTGCCAAGGATGTTTTCATTAATCAAGAACGAAAGTTGGGGGCTCGAAGACGATTAGATACCGTCCTAGTCTCAACCATAAACGATGCCGACTAGGGATCGGCGGATGTTTCTTCGATGACTCCGCCGGCACCTTATGAGAAATCAAAGTTTTTGGGTTCCGGGGGGAGTATGGTCGCAAGGCTGAAACTTAAAGGAATTGACGGAAGGGAGGTGCCAGCCTTCATGCAGCAAGAAGCCCCGACTCAGCCAACCGGTGCTGAATAGTTACAATATTTTTTGATTGAGGTTGACCATGGTTGACCCTGCCGACCCAGACTCCAAGGCATAGACCGTTTTGGGAGAGCGCAGATAGAGAGATAAAAAATCAGAAAATACCCGTGACAAACTAGGCCTGAGGAAGAGAGAGCCAGTACCGCACAATAGAGGCTGACTGCTTTTTATCACCGCAGACCGCCCCATCTCACCTCTTCTTCCAAGCACTACATCTCCCTTTCTGAGAGAGTATCTTGCGAGCTCTTCTGCTTTTGCTTCTGTTACCGTCATATTCAGTGATGGCGTCACCTTTCCATCATTTATATGCATTGGATTGATGAATGGAACACCACCATCCACATAGTCTGACTTATGAAGCAGGCTTCCAAATGGACCAGTCTGAACATCAACCGGGTGATCACCTAACGGCCGAAACTCCCACTGCTTTTTGTTGTGAGTATGGCGCCATTCCTCCGTCAGCCCCCCAGTTACTGCCGCTGCCAGCACCGATTGCCGAAACCGCTTGAGGATAGCGGGAATCGCATCCAGGCGGGCTTTCAGATTATTGACCTGAGCCAGCAGCTCATCCAGCTTATCGGCGATGGCTTTCTGCTCCTCCAAAGGAGGACATAAAAAACCCAAGCTTTCGACATCCCCTTTCCTGACAGAGTTATTGTCAAATCCTGTGTACGGCAAGTCAGGCGGCAGTCCTGTCTGACTGATCGGTCAGTGCGAGCGCCACGGTGTCGACTACATCGTCGGCCTCGCCGGCAACCCGCGGCTGGCCAAGCTAGCCCTGGATATCGACTACGAGTCAGCTATCCGCTTCGAGAAGACCCGTGAGAAGCAGCGAGTCTTCGGCTTCATCGAGTACGCCGCCAAGAGCTGGAAGAAGCGCCGACGAAAGGTGGTCGTCAAATCCGAGACCAGTTGGCGTGGCTTCAACACCCGCTACGTGGTGACCAACCTGCGCGGCTGCAGCGCAGAGTGGCTCTACGACCACCGCTACTGCGCCCGAGGCGAGATGGAGAACCGCATCAAGGAGCAGCAGCTCCTGTTCTCAGACCGCACCAGCTGCCACCAATGGTGGCCCAATCAGTACCGACTGCTGCTCTCGGGGCTGGCCTACCTGCTCCTGGAGCGGCTGCGTCGGATTTACCTTAAGCGCACCGCCTTCGCCCAAGCCCAGGTCAATACCATCCGCCTGAAGCTGCTGAAGATCGGCGCTGTCATCACCCGCAACACGCGCACGATTCGGCTGATGTTGAGCAGCCAGTACCCGGAGCAGGACCTTTTCCTGAAGCTGGCCAGCAAGCTGGTGCCGGGATAGCGCCGCGGCGTGCTGTCCCCGGCACAGAAAACACATGGGGGTTGGGGGCAGTGCGTCCTGAACTCAGCAATTTGATCAATATATAGCCAATTTCAGGCCCGGAGAGGGATCACACTCTCCGGGCCTGAAACCTGAGAGCGTCTGGTCGGCCCGGTGCAACATCCGGGGTAGCCGTCTGACGGCGACGTCGATGACATTGGTATCGCTGTCGAAGTTCATGTCCCACACCTCTCCCATCCTGAAACCAAGCCACACATCAACATGCAGGCCGCTCTGTCCCAGCGTCTGGCTGCCATCAAGCCCTCCGGCCGGGCCACCCGCCAGGTGACCCGCGCCTCCGTGGAGTGGTATGGCCCCAACCGCCCCCAGTTCCTGGGCCCCTTCTCCAACCCCCCCTCCTACCTGAAGGGTGAGTTCCCCGGTGACTACGGCTGGGACACCGCGGGTCTGTCCGCCGACCCCGAGACCTTCGCCCGCTACCGCGAGCTGGAGGTGATCCACGCCCGCTGGGCCATGCTCGGCGCCCTGGGCTGCGTGACCCCCGAGCTGCTGCAGCGCAACGGCGTCGCCAACTTCGGCGAGGCTGTGTGGTTCAAGGCTGGCGCCCAGATCTTCCAGGAGGGCGGCCTTGACTACCTGGGCAACCCCTCCCTGATCCACGCTCAGTCCATCGTGGCCATCCTGCTGACCCAGCTGGTGCTCATGGGCCTGATTGAGGGCTACCGCGTCAACGGCGGCCCGGCCGGCGAGGGCCTGGATGCCCTGTACCCCGGTGAGGCCTTCGACCCCCTGGGCCTGGCTGACGACCCCGACACCTTCGCTGAGCTGAAGGTTAAGGAGCTGAAGAACGGCCGCCTGGCCATGGTGTCCATGCTCGGCTTCGGCGTGCAGGGCCTGATCACCCGCAAGGGCCCCATTGAGAACCTGGCTGACCACCTGGCGGCCCCCGACGCCACCAACTTCTGGGTGGACTACGCCCCCAAGTCCGCCGGCATCGGCTACTAAGCTGTTTCCGTCGCTTGACTGGCGCCGCCCGCTCGCCCGCCCGCTGAGTTTACGGCCACTCGCGGCAACAGGCAGCAGCGGCGTCTGTACCCCGCCGGTGAAACCGCCACCTGGAACGCGAGGCCGGGCCAAGCGCACCAAGTCGCGCAACCTGCTGGAACGCCTCCGGGCGTACGAGGACGACGTGTTGCGCTTCCTCGACGATCCCGCCGCGCCCTTCACCAACAATCAGGGAGAGCGTGATCTGCGGATGACCAAGGTCCAGCAGAAAATCTCGGGCTGTTTCCGCTCCTGGGAGGGGGCGGAGATCTTCTGCCGGATGCGCAGCTTCCTCTCGACCGCCGTCAAGCAAGGGGTGGCGGCGCATACCGCACTGGAGCAACTGTTTGCGGGTGATGTGCCATCCTTCATGCAGCCTACAGCCACGGATCAGGCGGCGTGAGCTAAACAGTTACGCCCGCCTTACGTATTACGGCACATATGCCTGAACAAAAAAATCTATCAGTATAAGCCTTTTGCGAATTTATATATAGTTATGCAGGCTAACTGTCCAGTCAGACCCGCTTTCCTGACAGCGCATCACTTGCTGCAGTATTCACCAACGGAGCCCGTCAACATGCAATCGTTCAAGCGGATGAGCCTGTTTATCGTCTCGTCCACCATCATTGCCCTGCTGCTGGCATTTGTGGGCCTTCGCGGCGAAACGGCGGCGGACTTGTTCTCGCGCCTGCAGGGGGCACTGGCGGGCTCCACCGGCTGGCTGCTCATCTTTATCATGAATGCCGTGCTGCTGTTTGCGCTCTACCTACTTTTTACACCGCTGGCACGCATTCGCCTTGGCGGACCCGATGCACGCCCGGAGTTCAGCCGGCTCGACTGGTTCGGCATGTTGTTCGCCGCCGGCATGGGCATTGGACTCTTGTTCTACAGCGTTGAGTTAAGCTCAAGTCTTGTGTATGGAGGGAAGTCGAGAGGGGAGCCGATCTGGTTGAACTTGATCAGGATGGAGTTGCCGATCTGCTCGTCGATGCCGCGCTTGAGGATCCGGGTGTTGGTGACGAAGAGGTCATCGCCCACCAGCTGCACGCGGTCGCCCAGCTTGTCGGTCAGCGCCTTCCAGCCGGCCCAGTCAGACTCGTCCATGCCGTCCTCGATGGAGACGATGGGGTAGTCGTCGCACAGGCCGGCCAGGTAGTCGGCGAAACCGGCGGCGTCATACTGCTTGCCCTCGCCGGCGAGGTCGTACTGGCCCTCCTTGAAGAACTCGGAGGAGGCGCAGTCCAGCGCCAGGGTCACGTCGCTGCCGAGCCGGTAGCCGGCGTCCGACACCGCCTGCTTGATCACCGCCAGCGCCTCGGCGTTGGACTCGAGGTTCGGCGCGAAGCCCCCCTCGTCGCCCACCGAGGTGGAGAGGCCGCGGGCGGAGAGCACCTTCTTCAGGGCGTGGAAGATCTCGGCGCCCATGCGCAGGCCTTCGCGGAAGTTGGGGGCGCCCACCGGCTGCACCATGAACTCCTGGATGTCGACGTTGTTGTCGGCATGCTCGCCGCCGTTGAGGATGTTCATCATCGGCACCGGCATGCTGTACTGGCCCGGCTGGCCGTAGAGCTCGGCGATATGGGCGTAGAGCGGCATGCCCTTGGCGTCGGCCGCGGCCTTGGCGGCGGCCAGCGACACGGCCAGGATGGCGTTGGCGCCAAGCTTGGCCTTGTTGTCGGTGCCGTCGAGGGCCAGCATGGCGTCATCCAGGCCGCGCTGATCGCGGGCATCCATGCCGACCAGGCACTCGCGAATGGCACCGTTGACCGCCTCGACCGCCTTCAGCACGCCCTTGCCCAGGTAGCGGCTCTTGTCGCCGTCGCGCAGCTCCAGGGCCTCGCGGGAAGCTCCCTGGCGGCTAGCAAAGGATAACTCCTATAGGCGATTTGATCATCCGGGACCCTACAACTAAGAGCTTTTTCATATGCTGCTGCGATGACATCGATTCGCTCTTGGGGAGTGCCCTTCGGAGCAAACAGGCCTCGGCTGGTAGCATTGACCATGTCGATGCCCAGCTCTTGGAGCGTTGGTGTGTCGTCAAGGCCATTAAGCCGCTCTGAGTGTGCTACGCCTAGTGGAATAAGTGTGCCGTTTTCATAGAATGACGCCCCTGACGGGATGTTGGTAATGGTGAAGTCAATTTCTTCCGCCATCAGGGCTGATACTTGCTCACCAGTATCCGCATACCCGATCAGGCGCACGTCGTTGATATCTAGGTCGAGAGCATTGAATAGCTGTGCCCAAAAGAAGTGGTCGGTCGAGGTCGGTATCATACTGAAGCGAACCTGACCAAGGTTGTCGCGAATATAGTCAGCCATTTCGCCTGCATTTGTTACCGGATGGCCGGGGTAAGTCGTCGGGATGTTGACCGTTTGGGTCAAAAGGGCAACTGGCTCGAAAGCGTCATAGGAGTAGTCAACCATGCCGGCGAGCTTTGATAGCGCAACACTGTCGTGACTGCCTAGCAGGGTGTAGCCATCGGGGCGGGCATCCTTGACGTGACGGGAGCCTAGTGTAGCCCCGGCGCCGGCCATGTTGACGGGTACAATCGACACACCGAGATGCTTTTCAGCTTCTTGAGAGACAAGGCGGAAGATGATGTCGGTGGCACCACCAGGGCCATAGGGAATCACCATGCGAATGTCTTGATTGGGGAAGTCATCCGCATGAGCGGTGCTGGTAAGTGCCAGGCTTGAGGCTAAATGTAGGGTCCCGGATGATCAAATCGCCTATAGGAGTTATCCTTTGCTAGCCGCCAGGGAGCTATCAACAGCGGAATGAACGAGATACTGTCCATCAGGTTATAATTATTAAAGGTCAGCCGCTGAGAGCCAAACACCGAATCCAACCCTACCAATGAGAGCAGGATACCCAGCAGGGCCGCAATCAGCCCCTTGATCATGGAGCCACTGGCCAGCGATATGATGATGGTCAGTGAGAAGCAAATCAGCCAGAAAAACTCTGGGGCACCAAAGTTGAGCGCTATCTTGGCCAGATAGGCGGCAAAGAAGATGAGCGCAATATTAGAGATAAAGTCTGCAATGACAGAGGAGTAGAGCGCCATTTTTAGCGCTTTCTTCGCATTACCCTGCTGGGCAAGCGGATAGCCATCCAGCAACGTACAGGCCGATGCCGGCGATCCCGGCGTACGGATCAGAATCGCGGTAATCGAACCGCCATACATGCCCCCCTTATAGATCCCCACGAGCAACAGGATGGCGGCCACCGGCTCCATGGAGAATGTAAAGGGTAGTGCCAGGGCCACCGCCATGGTGGCGGTAAGACCAGGGATCGAGCCGACGGTGACACCAACCACCACCCCTACCGCTATCGCGATAAAGTTCTCTGTCGCAAGGAATAACTGGAGTACTTCAGTAATATTATCCATATCTCACCAGATCTTGAGGATGGCCATCGGGTCAGAACGGCAGCATCGGAAGCGGAACGTTCATGACCTCGGTAAACAGCAGCGATACGCCTACCGGGAAGGCAACGGCCAGACTGTAGACCCACAAGGTGCGCACAGGATGGGCGACAAACAGGATCAGAGTGGCGAGAATTCCGCTAATGATGGCGCCCAGCATCTCGAACAGGCCAACATATACCACTAGTGCCAACACCATCAGCGCAAAACGTAACCATGGACCACGCTCGAAGCGACGCCCGCTCTCCTCACCATCGTCAGCGACCAGCACCCCTTGAGGTTGCGCGACTTGGTGCGCTTGGCCCGGCCTCGCGTTCCAGGTGGCGGTTTCACCGGCGGGGGGCACTCGGCGTCCCCTTTCGCCAGGCAATCTCGATAGCGCTGCCGCCAGGCTCGGGTCTCATCGGCCGAGAGGCAGCCGTCGGCCACCTCCACGGCGCGATGCATCTCCAACAACAGGTCATGCAAGGCCTTGGCCCATGCCTGGCCATCGTTCTCCCAGGCCGCTGTCAGCTCCCGAAGGTGGTGCGCATTACAGAGCGCGTGCCGGCAATCCGGATAGCGGTAGTAGGGCTTCCAGTGATCATGCACCAGCACGCCACGCACGAAGGGCAATACGCCGATGGCGTCCATCGCTTCCTGGCCGCGCTTGGGGTGCGGGGCCAACCAGGTCAGGGCCTCGTTGGAGGCGCTGTGTAGCCAGTAGCGTTTGCCACCGACCTGCATTCCGGTTTCATCGGCATGGACGGTGGCTGCTTCACGTAGCGCCGGGATCACCCACTCGGCGAACGCCTCGGCCCGCTGGTAGGCCTCCTGGTTGAAGGCGAACAGGGTGCCGGTGCTCAGCGACAGGCCGCACTGCGAGGTGAGCAACTCGCGGATACGCGCATAGGGCAACAGCTGATACTGGGAGAGATAGACGACATGCGCCTTGAGGCGAGGGCCATACTGGATGGGGCGAGTCACGCCCTCGGGGAATGGCGCCACGTAGCGTTGCCCCTGATCATCTTCGAGGACCTCAGCCTGATATTCGGTGACCACGGCCTGGATTACGATGTCCTGCACTTGGCGCGTTTCGACGCCGACCGGGCGGTAAGAACGCCCCTTGGGGAGTTGCCGACGATCGACACGGAGCTTGACCACCTCGTCGGGGTCCGTCACCGGCGCCAACGTCTTACCCTCATGCCCTGGCTGTCCGCCGGGGCGCCGCTCGCCTTTGGCGCGCGAGCGGCGCTGGCGATTGGGATCCTGGGACGGTGGCTGCTTGTCCAAAACCGGCTGGCCGCCGTTAATATGGGATGCCCAGGTCGCTCCAGGTTAACACGGCGTTCAGGCCAGGGGCAGGAACTTGGTGGCGGACGCGAAGCCGTTGTTCACAGACGGCTCAGCAAGGTGGTCAGCCAGGTTTTCCAGGGGGGACTTGCCGGTCACCAGGCCCTGCACGAAGAAGCCGAACATGGAGAACATGGCGAGGCGGCCGTTCTTGATCTCCTTCACCTTCAGCTCAGCCAGGGTGTCGGGGTCGTCAGCCAGACCCAGGGGGTCGAAGAAGCCGCCGGGGTACAGGGAGTCGCCGCTGGTCTCCACGGGGCCCTCGCCGCCCATGATCACCAGCTGGGTCAGCAGCACAGCCACGATGGACTGGGCGTGGATCAGGGAGGGGTTGCCCAGGTAGTTCAGGCCGTCCTCGTTGAAGATCGAAGCGCCGGCTTTGAACCAGACGGCCGCCTCGCCGAAGTCAGCGGCGCCGTTGTTCTGCAGCAGCTCGGGGGTCAGGCAGCCCAGGGCGCCGAGCATGGCCCAGCGGGCGTGGATGACCTCAATCTCGCGGTAGCGCGCGAAGGTCTCGGGGTCGGCAGACAGGCCGGCGGTGTCCCAGCCATAGTCACCGGGGAACTCGCCCTTCAGGTAGGAGGGGACGGAGCCCTCGGAGAAGGGGCCCAGCCACTTGGCGCGGTCGGGGCCGTAGAACTCGACGGCGGCGCGGGTCACCTGCTTGCGGGCGCCCCGGGTGGGCTTGACCAGAGCCAGACGCTGAGCGAGAGCGGCCTGCATGGTGACGAGATTGGGTGACCTAGTCTCGGGTCACAACAACAATCGAGGACATTGCCATGACCACGCGTTTCGCACGCCGCGCCCTCACTGCCGCCATCGGCGGCATCGTCGCCACTGCGCTGATCCTCCCGGCCCAGGCCGCCACGGAGGTCAACGTCGGTTACGCCATTCCCAGCGAATCCCACTACGGCGAAGGCTATCGCGCCTTCAAGGAGACCCTCGAGCAGCTCTCCGGCGGCGAGTTCACCGCCGCCGAGCACCCCAGCGGCTCGCTGGGCGGCGAGCGGGCCATGATCGAGGGCCTGCAGATCGGCACCGTGGACGTGGTCATCACCTCCACCGGCCCGCTGGGCAACTTCGTGCCCGACACCTATGTGCTCGACCTGCCTTTCCTGTTCACCAGCTACGACCAGGCCCGCTGCGTCCTTGACGGCGAGATCGGCCAGGAGCTGCTCGGGCAGATGGGCGAGCATGACCTGGTCGGCCTGGCCTGGGCCGAGAACGGCTTTCGCCACATCACCAACAGCCGCCGCGAGATCACCCAGCCTAGCGACGTCCGTGGCCTGAAGATCCGCACCATGGAGAACCGCATCCATCAGGACGCCTTCGAGACCCTGGGCGCCAGCCCCACCCCGATGGCCATGCCGGAGCTGTTCACCGCCCTGCAGCAGGGCACCGTGGACGGCCAGGAGAACCCGCTGACGGTCATCACGGCGGCCAAGCTCTACGAGGTACAGGACCAGCTGTCGCTGACCGGGCATGTCTACTCGCCGGCGGTGATCCTTGGCTCGCCGGTGCTGCTTGACGGCCTCAGCGACGAGCAGCGCGGCTGGTTCATCGAAGCCGCCCGCGCCGGGGCCGAGGCGACCCGTGCCGAGGTCTCGCGGCTGGAGGACGAGGGCGTGGCGTTTCTGCGCGGCGAGGGCATGACGGTGAACACCGAGGTCGATGCGACGCCCTTCCAGGACGCCGTGGACGCGGTGCACGCGCGCTTCGTCGAGCAGTATGGCGACGCCATGCTGACCCGTATCCGCAACAGCGACTGCTGAGCCGCCTGCCCATGGGCCGGTCATGCGTGACCGGCCCCTTCGAAGACGTGCTTCATCTCGAGTTCGAAGAAGGCCGGGTCGGTGAACATGCTGCGGTGGCAACGGAAGATGCCCTTCTCGGCGTCGTCGACGACGGCGCCGCGGACGCGCGCTTCGAGTTGATCAAGCTGGGTGGTCATGATCGGAACTCCTGGGTCTCGTGAGAGACGCTGTCTGGGTCAGGCATGTCTCGTCCTGGCGGGCGCCAAGGCTCCCCCAACCCATGGCGGCGAGCCGCCATGGCGAGACATGCATTCTGCGAATCTGGGGGGGTGCGTCGGCCGAGGCCGACGCGGGGGTCAGGGGGCTGAGGCTCAGACCTTGGCGGTGCCGGCCAGCTGGCTGTGCTGGTCCTGCTCGTCTTCCTTGGCACGCGGACGGGCGTGACGGGTCTGCAGCTCAGCCACGTCGGTCTTGGCCAGCTCGATGTCGAACACCACCTCGGAGAACGGGCCGTCCAGCTCGCGCTGGGCGATCACGTCCTGGGCCTCGATGCGCTCGGCCGGCACCACCAGCTCCTCGCGGGTGGCGAAGGCGAAGTCATCAAAGGTGTAGGGGTCGCCCGCCAGGTTGATCTGGGTGGTCAGGTGCTGGTGGCCCGGCGCGGAGATGAAGTAGTGGATGTGCGCCGGACGCTCGCCGTGACGGCCCAGGGACTTCAGCACCACGTCGGTGGGGGCGCCTTCCGGCACGCCGTAGCCGGACGGGATGATGCTGCGCGCGGTGTAGCGGCCTTCCGCATCGGTATAGATGGTGCGACGCAGGTTGTACTCGGACTGGGTCGGATCGAAGAAGGAGTAGCCGCCCTTGGAGTTGGCGTGCCAGATCTCGACCTTGGCGCCGGCGATCGGGGTGCCGTCGACGTCGCGCACCTGGCCGGTCAGCCACATGGTCTCGCCGTCCTGATCCTTCCCGTCGTCCATGCGCGCGAAGCCTTCGGCTTCCGGGGCGCCGGCGACATACAGCGGGCCCTCGATGGTGCGCGGGGTGCCGCCCAGGCGCTTGGCCTCGGCGTCGATGGCGTCCTGGCGCATGTCCAGGAAGTGGTCGAAGCCCAGGCCCGGCGAGAGCAGGCCGAACTGGGTCTGGCCGCCCAGGGCGTTGAGCTGTGCCGCTCCGATCGCGTGGCCAAGTACAACCGCCTGCTGGTGATCGAGAACGAGCTGGGGGCGCATGCGAGATACCCTGGCCGAAGTGCGATCCAGGGTCAGCAACAGCCTGGCCTGTCCGAAAATGGAAAGTGAGGCTACGACATGAGCGATATCTCCCCTAACCCGGTCGCCCTGATCATCCTGGACGGCTACGGCCATAACCCGGACGCCGCCCACAACGCCGTGCTGGCCGCCCGCACCCCGGTGATGGATCGCCTGCAGCAGGAACATCCGGCGACCCTGATCCACACCGACGGCCGCCACGTGGGCCTGCCCGACGGCCAGATGGGCAACTCCGAGGTGGGCCACATGAACCTCGGCGCCGGCCGCGTCGTCTACCAGGACTTCACCCGCATCACCAAGGCGATCGAGGACGGCGACCTGGATCTCATCGACGCCCTGACCGCGCCCATCGATGCCGCCGTGGCGGCGGGCCGGGCGGTGCATCTGCTGGGCCTGCTCTCCCCGGGCGGCGTGCACAGCCACGAGGAGCACTTCATCGCCATGGCCGAGCTGGCCGCCCGCCGCGGCGCGCAGCGTATCTACGTCCACGGCTTCCTGGACGGTCGCGACATGCCGCCCAAGAGCGCCCTGGCCTCCCTCGAGCGCGCCAACGGTCGCCTCGCCGAGCTGGTCGGCGCCGACAACGGCTTCGTCGCCTCCATTATCGGCCGCTACTACGCCATGGACCGCGACAACCGCTGGGATCGCGTCGAGAAGGCCTACCGCCTGCTCACCGAGGGCGTCGGCGAGTTCGAGGCGGTGAGTGCCGAGGAGGGGCTGCGCGCCGCCTACGAGCGCGGCGAGACCGACGAGTTCGTGGCCGCGACCAGCATCCGCCCCACCGGCGCCCCGGTGGTGCTCGAGGAGGGCGATGCCGCCATCTTCATGAACTTCCGCGCCGACCGCGCCCGGGAGCTGACCCGCGCCTTCGTCGAGGACGCCTTCGCCGGCTTCGAGCGCCGCGTCTGCCCGCGTCTCGCCGCCGACGGCCTGGTGATGCTGACCCAGTACGCCGCCGACATCCCCGCCCCCGCGGCCTTCCCGCCGGCGTCGCTCACCAACACCCTGGGCGAGGTTACAGGCAAGCGTAGCGTCTATGGGTACAAAGGGCGGCGAGCTCATACAGGCGGGCAGGGGAAGGGCTAGGGCATGCAGTGTTCAATATGTGTCGGCTCAGCAGTGCTCATTAGGGGGGGTGCATTAATCAAGACTGCAGTGCGGAATCAAAGCCATGCCGGGGGTGCGCACGTTGTGTGTGCTGCCTCAATGTGTTGATCGATTCGTTTTACTTGAGGCCGGGCACAAACTGCTGTGCGTACGCGAAGCCGTTATTGTTCCAAGGGTCTGCGAGGTGCTTCTCCAAATTCTCCAGCGGGCCCTCGCCGGTGACCAGCGCCTGCACGAAGAAGCCGAACACGGAGACGAGCGCCAGGCGGCCGTTCTTGATCTCCTTCACCTTGAGCTCGGCCAGGGTGTCGGGGTCGTCGCCCAGGCCCAGGGGATCGAAGAAGCCGCCAGGGTACAGCTTGTCGCCCGAGGTGTCCACGGGCCCCTCGCCCGCCACGCGGTACGCCTCAGCGGTGCCGACGAGGATCAGCTGCACCAAGGCCCAGGGGATCGAAGAAGCCGCCAGGGTACAGCTTGTCGCCCGAGGTGTCCACGGGCCCCTCGCCCGCCACGCGGTACGCCTCAGCGGTGCCGACGAGGATCAGCTGCACCAGCAGGGTGGCCACGATGGACTGGGCGTGCACCAGGGAGGGGTTGCCCAGGTAGTTGAGGCCGTCGTCATTGAAGATCGCAGCCCCAGCTTTGAACCAGATTGCAGACTCTCCGAAGTCCACAAAGCCCTGGCGCTGCAGGTATTCGGGGGTGAGGATGCCGACCGCGCCCAGCAGGGCCCAGCGGGCGTGGATGACCTCGATCTCGCGGTACCGCGCAAACGTCTCGGGGTCGGCAGACAGGCCGGCGGTGTCCCAGCCGTAGTCACCAGGGAACTCGCCCTTGAGGTAGGAGGGCACAGCGCCCTCGGAGAAGGGGCCCAGCCACTTGGCGCGGTCAGGGCCATAGAACTCCACGGCGCGGGTCACCGTCTTCTTGCCCCTGGAAGCGTTGCGCGAGGCGCTGCCGCGGGTGGTGCCCGCCAGTGCGCGAACAGCAAGCGTGGAGGCCATGGCGAATGCTTGTCGGCAAGGAAGGCGGCCATCAATAGAGTAGCTGGGGCAGGAACAGCACGATCGCCGGGAACACCAGCACCAGCAGCGCCCGTATCGTACCGGCCACCCAGAACGGCGTCACGCCGCGGAAGATCGTCCCCGTGGAAACATCCGGCAACACCGCCCGCAACACGAACACGTTCATCCCCACCGGTGGCGTGATCAGGCTGATCTCGATCACGATCACCACCAGAATCCCGAACCACACCAGGTCGAAGCCCAGCCCCGCCACCACCGGGAAGAACACCGGCACGGTGAGCAGCATCATCGACATGCTCTCGAACACGCAGCCCAGCACCACGTAGATGGCGATGATCACCAGGATCACCACGAAGGGCGCCACGTTCAGCCCGTTGACCAGCGCCAGCAGGTCGCCCGGTAACCCGGCACGGTTGACGAAGTTGGCGAAAATCAGCGCCGTCAGCACCACCGCGAACAGCATCGCCGTGGTCCGCACCGTGTCCATCAGCACCGCCATCAGCACCTTCGGCGTCAGCGCCCGGCGCCACAGGGCGATCACGAAGGCCCCCATGGCACCGATGCCCGCCGCCTCGGTGGGCGTGAACACCCCCAGGTAGATGCCGCCGATCACCAGCACGAACAACGCCAGCGTGCTGCCCACGCTCTTCAGCGCCTGGAAGCGCTCGGGCCACGGCACCTTCTCGCCAGCGGGACCGGCATCCGGGTCGCGCCACAGCACCCACTTCACCGCCCCCAGGTAGAGGAAGATCCCCAGGATCCCGGGAATGAACCCGGCCGCGAACAGCTCGCGGATGCTGGTCTCGGTGAGGATGCCGTAGATCACCAGCATCACGCTGGGCGGGATCAGGATGCCCAGCGTGCCACCGGCGGCGATCGAGGCCGCGGCCAGCGAGTCCTTGTAGCCGTACTTGCGCATCTGCGGCATGGCCACCCGCCCCATGGTGGCGCAGGTCGCCAGACTCGAGCCGCAGATGGCGCTGAACCCGCCGCAGGCGACGATGGTGGCCATCGCCTGGCCGCCCTTACGATGCCCCAAGAAGCCGTTGGAGGCCCGGAACAGCGCATCCGACAGCCCAGCATGGGAGACGAAGTTGCCCATCAGGATGAACAGCGGGATCACCGACAGGCCGTAGTCCATGGCGGTGTCCACCACCCGCCGGGCGGCCATCGCCTCGGCGGCGTTCCAGTTGCCGGTCACAGGGCCTTCGAGCTGTTAAAAAGAAAAGAGAACTCTTCCCAGGGCCAACGCCGGCGTCTCTGGGCTCGCTTACGTTACCGTCAGCCGCCTTGTCCAGGTAAGGGAATCTTAACCCTTTTCCCTTTCGATGGGCGGGACGAATCGTCCCCTTGATACAGGATTACCCCATCTCTTAGGATCGACTAACCCATGTCCAATTGCTGTTCACATGGAACCCTTCTCCACTTCAGTCTTCAAAGTTCTCATTTGAATATTTGCTACTACCACCAAGATCTGCACTAGGTGCCGTTTCACCCCGGCTCACGCCGCAGGCTGCGCCACGACACCCACGCCCTCCTACTCATGGGGACCTCGCACTTGTCCCCATGGCCGAGTATAGGCCGCGCGCTTCAGCGCCATCCATTTTCGGGGCTAATTGATTCGGCAGGTGAGTTGTTACACACTCCTTAGCGGATTTCGACTTCCATGACCACCGTCCTGCTGTCTATATCAATCAACACCCTTTGTGGGATCTAGGTTAGCGCGCAGTTTGGCGCCTTAACTCGGCTATCGGTTCATCCCGCATCGCCAGTTCTGCTTACCAAAAATGGCCCACTTGGAGCTCTCATCTAAGGGCCTGGGTTCAATTAAGCAACCCAGACAACGACCCTATTTAAAGTTTGAGAATGCGTCGAGGATGTTTCATCCCCTGAGCGCCTAATCATTCGCTTTCCCCGAGTCGACTGAAATGGGCTCCAGCTATCCTGGGGGAAACTTCGGAGGGAACCAGCTACTAGATGGTTCGATTAGTCTTTCGCCCCTAATCATTCGCTTTACCCGAGTCGACTGAAATGAGCTCCAGCTATCCTGGGGGAAACTTCGGAGGGAACCAGCTACTAGATGGTTCGATTAGTCTTTCGCCCCTATACCCAAGTCCGAAAAGCGATTTGCACGTCAGCACATCTACGAGCCTCCACCAGAGTTTCCTCTGGCTTCGCCCTGCTCAGGCATAGTTCACCATCTTTCGGGTCCCAACAGGCATGCTCGTACTCGAACCTTTCACAGAAGATCATGGTCGGTCGATGGTGCAGGCACAGGCCATCCCACCAGTCAGGTTACTTGCGCTTCATGGGTTTGCCACCCACCAGCTCGCATGCATGTTAGACTCCTTCTCGCCATCGCCAAGAAGTTCGAGCCGCTGCTGCTGGTGCCGATCGGCTTCGCCGGCATCCTGGCCAACATTCCCGAGGCGGGCCTGGCCATCTCGGCCCTGGACCAGGCCATCGAGGTGGCGCGCCCCGCGGTGCTCCACCAGATGGCCATGGCGCTGGGGGCGACCCTGGACCCGCTGGCCGGCGAGGAGGCCTGGCGGGCCACCCTCAAGGCGCTGGTCGACCACGGCGCCTCGCCGGACCAGCTGCGTGCCGCCAAGGACGTGGCCATGAACGTCGGCTACGGCGACGGCCTGCTCTACACCTTCTACCAGGTCGCGGTCGCCTCGGGCATCGCCCCGCTGCTGATCTTCATGGGCGTGGGGGCGATGACCGACTTCGGGCCGCTCCTGGCCAACCCGCGCACCCTGTTCCTGGGCGCGGCGGCGCAGTTCGGCATCTTCGCCACGGTGTTCGGCGCGGTGGGCCTGTCGGCCCTGGGCTGGATGGACTTCTCCCTCGAGCAGGCCGCCGCCATCGGCATCATCGGCGGCGCCGACGGCCCCACCTCGATCTACGTGTCGAGCGTGCTGGCCCCGGAGCTGCTGGGGGCCATCGCCGTGGCCGCCTACGCCTACATGGCGCTGGTGCCGATGATCCAGCCGCCGATCATGAAGCTCTTGACCAGCAGGAAGGAGCGCGAGATCACCATGACGCAGCTGCGCCCGGTGTCGAAGCTCGAGAAGATCGTCTTCCCGCTGGCCCTGCTGATGCTGGTGGCGCTGTTCCTGCCGGACGCCGCGCCGCTGTTGGGGATGTTCTGCTTCGGCAACCTGATGCGCGAGTGCGGCGTGGTCGAGCGCCTGACCGACACCGCCCAGAACGCCCTGATCAACATCGTCACCATCGTGCTGGGCCTGGCCGTGGGCTCGCGGCTGATGGCCGAGAGCTTCCTGGCCCTGGAGACCCTGGGGATCATGGCGCTGGGCATGGTGGCCTTCGCCATCGGCACCGCCGCCGGCATCCTGATGGCCAAGCTGATGAACGTGATGAGCAAGATGCCGATCAACCCGCTGATCGGCGCCGCCGGGGTCTCCGCGGTGCCCATGGCAGCCCGGGTGGCCAACAAGGTGGGGCTGGAGTCCAACCCGCACAACTTCCTGCTGATGCACGCCATGGGGCCCAACGTGGCCGGGGTGATCGGCTCGGCGGTGGCCGCGGGGGTGATGATCAAGTACCTGGGCTGAGGCGGGAGGTAGCTCGCCAGCATGGCCTGGACCATTCTCAGGTACGGAGGTGGCGGGATAGCTACCGTCAGCATGGCGTGGTGGGCCTGCGCAAGAAATACACGCCCCGCAGCGCGGCTTTCAAGCTACAGGTCCTTGAAACGATGTGGCGAGATGGCTTGTCACGGCGCCAGACGGGGGCCTTGTTTGATATTCGCGAGTGCGGCGCCATTGGCAGATGGGAGCGTCAGTACCATAGTGGTGGTCTGACTGCACTGGAGCCAAAGCGAAAGGGACGCCGCCCGATGACCAAGAAGCCGCCTTCCCCACCACCACCGCCGGATGATGAGCGCTCCCAGGAGGAGCTGCTCAAGGAGTTGGCGTATCTGCGTGCCGAGAATGCCTACCTAAAAAAGCTCGATGCCTTGATCCGGGAGAAGAGGGCGGCGACGCGGGGCAAAAAGCCCTGGCCGTCCAAGGGTTAAGGCATGAACATCCGCTGGCTCTGCTGCTGCGTGCGGCTGAGCTGCCGCGCAGCACGTTCTACTATCAGATCCAGGTCTTGGGCGGTGACGATCAGTACGCGTCGCTGAAGGTGCGTATCCAGGCAATCTACGACCGCCACAAAGGGCGCTATGGCTACCGGCGCATCACCGCCGTTTTGCGGCAGACAGGAGAGACGATCAACCACAAGACCGTTCAGCTCCCAATACGTTGCAGCGCCGGTTTCAGGCTCAGCGCCCCCACCAGCGGTGGGTGACAGACATCACCGAGTTCAAGGTCAATGGTCAGAAGCTTTACCTGTCACCGGTCATGGATCTGTATAACGGAGAGATCATTGCCTTCCAGACAGGGCCGCGCCCGGTGTTCGACCTGGTGAAGGGTATGCTGAAGAAAGCTTTTGACAGACTGAGGCCAGGGGATCGGCCACTGCTCCATTCGGATCAGGGCTGGCATTATCGCCACCCCAGTTATCGCCGTCTGGTGGTGGAGAAGCGGATACTGCGCAGCATGTCGCGGAAAGGGAACTGTCTGGACAACGCCGCAATGGAGAGCTTCTTCGGGACCCTGAAGGCCGAGTATTTCCACCTAAACCGGTTCGACACCCTTGAGCAGTTGCAGCAAGGACTCGATCAGTACATCCATTACTACAACCACGAGCGCATCAGGTTGAAACTAAGAGGCCTGAGCCCCGTACAGTACAGGACTCAGGCCTTGGGCGCCGGCTGAATGAAACGTCCAACTATTGGGGGTCAGTTCATGTTCTGGTCAAGTCGTAGCGGACACTTTTATTAAGCTGCTTCCGCGATTTTCTCGATCTCCCTCGGCGTGTGGTAGCCAAGGGTCGAGTGGAGCCGGCAGCTGTTGTACTCCATCTCGATATAGGTC